>CBDCJS010000001.1:0-8418 GCA_965217945.1 Candidatus Nitrosopumilus sp.
GCACCTGAAGACGCATTTGACGGGATAATTCACGAGCAGATCAACAAAGTAAATGCGATGAATTCACTGGTCTCAAATTTGAAAAAAGCAAGCGAGGAGAGCAGAAAAACAAGGGGTTCTGAGGAAAAAAGATATTTTCACATCAGTGCAAACAACGTGGTGGCGCAGCTTCAAACAATGGTCGAAGGCTCAAAATCATCGATTCGGATAATGGCAGACCAGTGGGGGCTTGGGTTACTGGCAGAATGCAGGGAACAGATGACGGCAGTACTACGCAGAAACCTGGAAGTCAAACTGCTGGTATCACCAACACAGATCTGCTCTGAAGCGTATAGTGCGATTCCCTACGGGGCAGAGATAAAGGCATCAGAGATTACTCAGAACTGCTTTATCTTTGATGGGACAGAATTACTAATGGTAAACAGCACAAACGGAAAGGGTGCAATATTTTCAGCGACTGACATCCTGGGGGTAAATCAGGAGAGGGTGTTCTCAAATATTTGGAAGGGTGCAACAAAGACCAAGGCTCTTGCAGATATGACAAAAACAGAGGCCCAGGAAATTTACAAGATTATCAAGACAGTCAACGAGACTGGTCTGACGTATCTTCTAAACTCCATAATGATATCGAAAAAACCCGAATCAGACATGCTCAAATTACTGGAGAGAAACGGGGTCTCACTAAAATCAAGATCGCTTGATGATATCATAGAGATAATGGATGTAATCATGCAGATAACTTGCTCAGGGCATGTCAATTTTGAGGCAAACTCCAAGAACATCACAGTAGAATCAAAGCTAAATAGCGGCCATTCCCTGCCATGGGTCTCCATTTTAGACGGATGTCTCCAAAAACAGGGATATAAGACCAGGACGATCTTTCAAAACGGCTCTAGCAACAGCAAGGGTGAAAGGGTCCACATCAAGATAAGTAAAAACTAAAATCAGACAAGACTGCGCAGAAATTCTTGATTGAAGAAAAACTGGAATCTTTGGGGATAAGACTGCCAGATCCGCCAACACCGGCAGGATCATATGTTCCCGCAGTGAGAACAGGAAACCTGCTTTTCATCTCAGGGCAGATTCCAATGGAGGATGGCAGGGTAGTCTTTACCGGCAAAGTCTCAGATGATAATTTGGAGACTGCCCAAAAATCTGCAAGAATGTGTGCAGTCAACATACTTGCCCAAATCAAAAGAGAGCTTGGAGACCTGGATAAGGTGGCAAGGATTGTAAGACTCTCAGGATTTGTAAATTCTGCTCCAGGGTTTGCAGCACAGCCCGTCGTTATCAATTCTGCCTCGGACTTGTTTTTTGAGATATTCGGCGAGAAGGGAAGACATTCCAGAATTGCAGTAGGAGTCTCCAGTCTGCCGCTAGATTCCATGACTGAAATTGATGCGGTTGTAGAAATTTCAGAATGACGGATTGGAATATTTTCTTAAATATATTTTCGGGCGGATTGATTCATGGTTCAGATGTGCCGCGGATTATGCAGCCGGCTAAAATCCACGTCAATTACAAGCAACCTGCGTTACAAAATAGGTCAAAAGTGGTGTTCTTTGTGTGCACTGTTTTTCTTTACAGAGCAAGTTTCATGTCCGTGCTGTAAGACCAGGTTAAGATCAAAGCCGCGGAGTAAGAAACATGAACTGCCAAGAATGTAATCACGGCAAAGAAGAGTGTGGCTGTTTATTTGTTGTTCAATTTCAAAGAGGATGTGTCTACTGCATTCTGCCGGTATTGGGATGCAGGAAGATCATAAGAAGATGGAAAAACAGGTAAAATTAAAGTGTGCCGCATGATATTAATTCCAGAAACATGACAGGCAAGCATGTTTAGTTTGGAGGAGATAAAATCCCAAAAGTACATCTCGCTTGAAACCTATCGAAGAAATAATCAGGCAGTCAAAACCCCGGTTTGGTTTGTAGTTAATGGGGATTTGATCTATGTCGTCACAAGAGAACAGACAGGCAAAGTAAAGCGTCTTAGGAATAATTCACAGGTAAAGTTTGCATTGTGTACGATGAGGGGCAGGGTTACGGGGGATTGGATCCCAGGTACTGCCAAAATATTATCAGGGCAGGAGATCAGGGATGCAGTAAAAATGAGAGACAAGAAATACGGATTCATGGCAAGGATTGCAAAATTTGCCAGCAGGGACAGGGGGGAATTTTTCGCATTTACAGTCTCACCGTCTTGATACGGCAAGGAATCCTGCCAGAGTGACACGCAAATGAGATTTTAGCTTGTTCCAGAATTAGCCTCAACGTGGATTTTGGGTTGGGGAATGTCTGGTATAGAACCGTTGTCATTTGTTGTTCAAAGTGATATGGCTTTTCTTTGCCTGTCTACAGATAACCGAATTGCTTAATTTCCTCATAACATCTATAGGCAATTGTGGTTTCTGAGACTCCATTTGGGATCTCTATGATTATCTTCTGATCGGGTTTTGTTTTCTTCAATGGGTTCTAGAATTAGTTGAACAGGTTATTTCATGTTTGTTTCTAGTTGCTCCATTGGTGTCTGATGGATTCTAGTGATCTGATCACCAAAATGCACCAGAACTAGATCATCATTTGTAATCACTACAGATCAGTTTTTCTGAAACAGCTCAGTGATGTCATGCAAAAAGCATGTAATGTATAATAAAAAAGAGATTAGCGCGCCGGCCTAACCTACCCGAAAACTAGCATTATTGGCATAGGTTATTTAATAATCTTTGTGGGTCTGTAACGGGATTGTATTATATGAAAAGTACGTCCGCTAGTCATCTGCATCATTCTCCATCCATTGTAGATTGTTTTTTCTGATCGTATCTATGGTCTTTTTGTTTCTAAGGACCGTAGTCTAGTTGTCAATGTCAAGTGAAAAATGCAGTCTTGACTCGTTGTAATAGTCCACATATTCTCCAAGTACGATAATGGAGTATCTCATCTTATATCATCCTGTGAAATCTCTCCAGCTTGCCGTTTGTCTGCGGATGATATGATCTGGAGTTTATCAGCACGATGTCTTTTGCCAAGAGCTTTCCCTCAAACAAGTTAGGTCTCCATGTTCCATTTACCTGCATTTTTTTCCTGCAGTTTTTCGATAATTACAAAACATGAATCATTGTCTGAAAGTATGGAAGCAAGAGTGCCAATTTCTTGATTGCAAGTCTGAGCAACATTATCGCATTCTCAGATGTGATATTCTCGGCAGGATTCTGAAGATCCAAGTCTGTACCTTTTCCAAAAAGCCAGAAAAATTATCTGATCACTAATGTCTGCATGATAATACATGGAATATGTATATCATAAAGTTTTTTCTGCGTTCCTGCAACTGTTGAACGTAAGATACTTGAAAAGAACTTGACTTTTTGTCATCATACAGGTGACAAATATATTCAAACACATCCCAAGTTATTACATAATAATGAAAAATCCATTCACACCTGGTTCCGGATTGGATCCCCCGTATTTGGCTGGACGTGATGTGGAGATTGATGGATTCTCACAGATGCTGCATCATATACGAGACGGACATGTTGAGAACCTGATGATATACGGGATCCGCGGGGTGGGAAAAACCGTTCTTATGAACCAATTCGTTAAAATCTGTGCTGCTGAAAATTTTCTTCCTGTAACACAGTTCCAATACAGTGAACAGTATGCGAATCCGAAGGAGTTTATCAGAATCTTCAAGCACGATCTGGATGATTCAATTGAGACATTTTCAAAGATGGAAAAGACAAAGGGAAGGATTCAATCGGCAGCCAAATATCTGAAACCTGCAAATATTGGCATGCCAGGAGTCGTGTCCTATGAGCCATCATATGATTTGAATGACAAGATTCCGCTGATGCATCATATCATAGATTACATGGATAAAAAATGGAGTGTTATCAAAAATGGCAATTATGCCGGTGTGGTCTTTCTTTTCGATGAATTTCATACCGTTTATGACATAAAGGAAAAACGATACACACTTGCAGATTTTATTGGTGCCATAAACGAAATACAAAAGAAAGGACATCCATATTCTGCAGTACTGTGCGGTCTGCCTACACTTTCAATCAACCTCAAAGCGGCTCGTTCCTATTCTGAAAGAATGTTCAAAACACTAGAAATATCCAATCTTGATGAGGTCGATGCCATAAAGGCGATCACAAAACCTCTTGAAAAAACCGATTGGAGTTTTTCTGATGATCTGATATCCGCAATAGTGCAGGATACCGATCGGTATCCGTATTTTATCCAGTTTTATTCCAAAGAGATCATCAATTTGGTCGGGAAAAAAGATATCGGACTGGATGATTACACAGCAATCAAGGATTCCATACTGGAAAAACTGGGAAGGGATTTTTTTGATCAGCGCATGGAATCGCTAAGTGATCTCCAAAAGAAGTTACTACACACCATGGCCAAGTTGGAAAAAACCGACATGGTGTTTAGTTTAATCCATAAATCGGCAAATATTACCAAGGGCACACTTGGAAAAAATCTGCGCCGCCTAGAGAACAAAGGCATAGTCTACAAACAGGCACATGGAATTTATCGGTTCTCAATACCGCTGTTCAGGACGTATCTTTTAGCGAAAACCCAATCTCAAAACATCGTTTAGGATAGAATAAAACCAATTCTCATGACGCTCAAGTTGACAAATCTGGATTATTCTCTGAAAAGTTGACAAATCTGGATTATTCTCTGAAAAGTTGACAAATCTGGATTATTCTCTGAAAAGTTGACAAATCTGGATTATTCTCTGAAAAGTTGACAAAGTTGACAAATCTGGATTATTCTCTGAAAAGTTGACAAAGTTGACAAATCTGGATTATTCTCTGAAAAGTTGACAAAGTTGACAAATCTGGATTATTCTCTGAAAAGTTGACAAAGTTGACAAATCTGGATTATTCTCTGAAAAGTTGACAAAGTTGACAAATCTGGATTATTCTCTGAAAAGTTGACAAAGTTGACAAATCTGGATTATTCTCTGAAAAGTTGACAAAGTTGACAAATCTGGATTATTCTCTGAAAAGTTGACAAAGTTGACAAATCTGGTGGAATTCCTGAAAAGTTGACAAACTAGGATTCCCCGTGGCAGATATGACGTATCGGATTTCAGAGTATTTTAGAACGGTGCAATTCTATCTGAATGCTGAAAAATATCTGAATAGAATTCCGATTGATCTCATGAACTTTTGATCGTCATTATATGTATCCAGGATTCTTCTTGAGTGCCTGTAACTGAAAGCTTTCCTCCTGTGATGAATTTTTCCCTCCACTGATAAAATGTCTGTGGACACAGGTTGTGCTTGCGGCACAGTTCCGCCTTCCCCACCACTATCATTTTAAATGGAAGAAAAAGTTTTAGATTAAACATGGAAGGAAAAAAGGATTCAAAAAATCAAATTATTTTAGAGTCAAAAAAATTATTGAAACAAGGAAAAATAGATCAATCAATAAAAATCCTAAAAAAATCTTTCAAATCAAATCCAAAAAATTTTGAAATATTTCATGAATTATGTAATATTTTAAAAGATCAGAGAAACATTTCAGAATATATCGAATTATCTAAAACAATTGAAGAGCCAGCACATAGAAATTATCATCTAGCTGACGCCTATTTTTCTATTCAGGATTATAAAACAGCACTTGAATATATAGAAAAAGCATTAATGACTAAAGAAAATAATCCATCAAATTATAATTTGAAATCTAAAATTTTACTTGAAATGAAAAAATTTGATGAGGCATTATTTGAAATTGATAGAGCTATTGAAATTAGTAGAGCTATTGAAATTAACCCATTGATTGCTGAATACCTGTTACAAAAAGGAATAATATTTGAAAGACAAGAGAAATTCATAATTGCATTAAAATATCTCAAACAAGCCAGAAACATTGAGGATTCACCATATATTGTATCTATAATAGCTTCAGTGTTAAATAATCTAGGTAAGCATGATGAAGCAATTAAAGAAATAGATAATCAATTAGTAAAAAAACCAAAAAATATAAAATTATTGAATGCTAAATCTGGAGTATTAAGAACATTGGGTAGATATGATGAAGCTATAAAATTAATGAACAAAGCTGTTAAAGAAAAACCTAACTCATATTTCATAAAAAATAATTTAGCTAGACTTTATTTAGAAAAAAAAGATCACAAAAATGCAATCAAAATTCTTTTAAAATTAAATGAAATGCAACCAGAACATTCTACAATAATTATGTTATATCAAGCATATTTTATGACAAATCAAAAAGATAAAGCAATTTCCATCTTAAAAGAGGAAAACAAAAAATATCCGGATGATTTAGATGTATTATATGATCTTCTAATCCTGTACATAGAGACACAAGAATACGAAAAGGCCAAAAATTTAGCTGAAAAATATCTAAAAAAGGTGGATAAAAATACAATGAATTCTCAAAGTATGATATACAATCTATTAGGCATAATCTACAACCACTTGGGACAATATGAAAAAGCAAGGAGTGTTTTCAATAAAGCTCTAGTGACAGATCACGATAATGCAGAAACATTGTATAATTATGCCTGTGTTAGTGCATTAAATGAAAATCTGAATGAATCTATTACAATGTTAAGATTAGCATTATTGAAAGACCCAAAACTTAAAGAAGAAGCACAGAAAGATGAAGATTTTAAATCCATAAGAAAATTATCCGAGTTCAAAAAAATGTTAGAAAATAACTAGATGGAATTATTTTTAAATTTTATTTTAATAATTTTCATTTTTATCCTATTAACATTTTCAAATAATCCGTCGTTGTCCGTAAATTCATAAAAATCACCAATTACGCGGCATCATAATCCATTCACAACCTTGGATTTCATGCCGATTCTACCATAGATACCGGATCAAGATCTCGGTATCCACAGTTCTTTGCCTTGAAAAAGGTCTGGAGTGTGAGACAGTTTTCGCATTCGTTTGAGCGTCTTCCTGCTCCCGTTTTGCATTTTATTTCATAGAATTTACTATACCCTGATTTTTATGTCCATTTTTGACCGGTTGTTCCTGCATTGATCTTTTTTCTGTCATTATACTGGGTAGAACACACTGATCTTTAGCTTTTTTGGTTCTGACGTTCTTTTGGTTTTTTAAGCTTTTCGGCATATTTTGATTGAATTTACGGATAACACCCCATAACGCGATTAATTTTTAAACTAGGTTGATGAAATTAAGATATGATTTTAAATAAACAATTACAATCCCGTGAAAATAGCTGGAGACGCTATAATGAA
The DNA here is from genome assembly GCA_965217945.1 of Candidatus Nitrosopumilus sp. Lineage (GTDB taxonomy): Archaea > Thermoproteota > Nitrososphaeria > Nitrososphaerales > Nitrosopumilaceae > Nitrosopumilus. Next base: position 7,252 of record CBDCJS010000001.1, read on the forward strand.
GAATATTCACATCAAGAGAATATCTCAGAATTAGAAGTATCATCAAATGGTGCAATTTATTTGCCTAAAGATGTTTTAGATAAACTTGATTGGAAAAGTAAAAGTAAATTGGCAATTGTTGACGACGATTATGAATTACATCAAATTACAATAGGGAAACAATTGACAGGTAAAGAATTTGTAGAATCTCTAAATAAACTTCGCGATAGATTTTGATGAATGCTGAAAATTTAGTTCTAGATACAACAGTTCTAGAGGATTATTTTTCATTGAAACAAGCTAATGTTAAAAAATGGTTTGATGGTATTCTTACAGAAGATCAAGATAATATTATAATTTTACATAGTATATTCTTAGAATTTATTCGAAGATCTCATTATCATAAAAATGATAAAAATAATTTACAGAGTACCTACAGATTATTCAAATCAAACAAAAAATTTTCTTTCGTTTCTCTTGATGATTTATTTATGAAAAATATAATAAGAAATAAGGTGATTATTCCCATTTCGCCCCAAATACAGTTTGGAGAATTTAGTATGATAAATAATTCATTACTTCCCAATACGGTTATTGTCACGAGTGATGAACAAGCATTAAGCATGTACAAGAACAATATTAGAATCAATCCACGAAACGATCCTGCGAATGTCTATCCTGCAGGAACCTCAACATAATTTATTCAAAAATAAATATCTCTTGTTTTGGTTCTCCCATGCCAAACCCCCTCCAATACTAGATCTGCTAGCATCATATAACGGATCAGGTTGATTCTGCCATACGTTTCATCTTCTTATATAATGACACGCAAATGTTTTTGAGATCAATTTTATCAAACCAAAAACTACAAGGGTAACAGTCGCTAGAAAAAAGCTAGGCTGTTTTTTGTAGTCCCTGTTCCTGTCTTAATTTAAAGGCAGTCAGTCCTGCAAACCCAAAAATTATGACCAGCCCAACATATGCCAAAACCTGACTGTACTCTATCAGGACGGCAGACGCGCCGGTTCCCACCACGCTAGGAAGCAGTGACAGGGCGTAAAGCCACCATCCGCAGCAACCAAGTGGAATCAGGGAGAAAAAAGAGAAAAAGGATGTGGCAGCCGCACCTGCAGTATTTCCCCCAAATGCTTTTTTCTTTACCAAAAGCTTGCATCCAAGCAGCCTGCT
>CBDCJS010000002.1:0-3710 GCA_965217945.1 Candidatus Nitrosopumilus sp.
TGCAGTCGATGTCATGTAACCCTGAACGTGACATGCATGACGTTTTTGATGCCTGCAGTAAAGAACTTGAATAAAATATGTGATAGTTAAACACGTGTGAGATCAGCGAGGTTTCCGTATCCGGATGTCATGAAAAATGTCGCCGGAGAAAAACAGATTCGAGCTGATTATCGTTCCAAAAGATGGTGTAATCGAAAAAAACATCACAAAAGAAAGCGACAGGTATACTGTGTCTGCAACAAATCATTTGTGGTACAGTGATGCTAATACAGTACAGATGGTTCCACAGATGTACAGAGAGAGATGGAGTTTGAAAACTGATACAAGTGCAAAGGCAGTCAGACCACGTAGGTTGTTCATTCAAAATAAGTGACTCATTTTTTATTAGCCTGTTATATAAGATAATTCTACTTTGTTAGAAAAAATAGTCAATTTTTTATCAATAATTCACACTTGATCAGGTTTATTTTGTTCTTTAAGTGTAAATTAATATTATTGATGGATTACCTAATAGTAAAATGAGTAATACAGTATTTTTGGCACAATGTATGGACAAAACCCACAGTGAAGATGCAAATACCATCAATCGTATGTTAAATATTTTGGGTATTGATGATGCATTTGAAACCCATGTTCCTTACGAAGGACGAGAGTATTGTTTAGCAGCAGTATCACATACAAAATTACGTGACCATCAAGGTATAAGATCAAAACTACTTAAAGACTCCAATATAAAATCTGTAAAAAAATTAACTCTTGAAGAATCGCCTTTCTAAATTTTTATATTCATTAGATCTCTTATAAAATAACAAATAAAATATCATCTTTTCGTGTATTTGATTTTATGAAATCACAATAAATTTTTATTTTCATCATATCTTGAAATTGATAATTCCACATACAGTGTCACTGATATAATCATATTGACATCATCTGTTCCTAACTTGTCAGAATTGATTTGAAATTTTTTATTTTACTGATCATATGTTCTACTTTGATTCTAATGAAGACCATACAGGATCATCAACTCATGAACAGCACAGAATGTATTATTTTTAATATTACATAATCGTTTCTTGATCTAAGAGAATGTATATTATTCATGTTACCTACAAAAGATTACAAAACGAGAGAAGACATGTATTTTTTGGATGCTATGTGAGCCTGGATAAACTTGTGTATATGGATGTGTCATATCCACTGAATCATGGAATAGACGAATCGGAGATCGAGAAGTTGAGAGTGTACTATGCTCAAGAAACATATATGAAGATAGATCCCAAGATCTTTGTCACTGAATTCTTGCCTGTATATAATGAAGAAGAATGGGTTCTGTAAAGTTACGGAGATTTAAGAGATAATGAAACATATTTAAGAATTTGATATGGAATACGATTTCATATTAACTTGAGCATTAATTTTTCGACTAAATTAGGATTAATCTCATCATATTTTTTTGTTATGTCAAAAGTTTTATCTACTTTTAATGTATTATACCCTGTCATTCGAAATGTATCCATTGTATTTCTTCTAATTATGATTGAGTAAACCCGGGTAAATGAACCTGAAGGTTCATCCAATTTCAACATGACATAGATTAGACCGTCACGTCCATTCCAAGGCCCCGTTACAAATTCAAATTTTATTCCATTGTTATTTAAACCCGTTTCTATCACATTTTTAAAAATTTTTACAAGTTCGGCTCCTTGAGGAACATCTGATTCACTCACAAGATTTTTAGTAGCTTCTCCAAAAGATGTACAGAAATTTTCAACCATGTTATATGGTGTTCTGTCATATATTTAACATGATTGGATAACGGTTCTGTAAAGTTATCTGCATCTGAAATCACGAACTCCTCCAAATTGAAATTCTGTGCTTAAATTGGTTCAAGTTGATCCATTATTTATCTAGAATAGGCTCAATTCCAAAGCAGGTTTGACGTCCCATCCATTCTATCTCTTCGTATTTTTCATGTTTTTAACCGGTTCTCTTACAAATCTTTCATTTTCAGATATTTGAAATTCAGCATCAAAAGCTATTGCATGCGGTTCTGATGAAAATAATGATTTTATCATTAAATCCCCTGAAACCATTAAAATAATTACAATCATTCCTGCTGTGAGATGTTAAAATATGAGACTTGTAGATAAATAGAATGGATGCAGATGTTCACATATCTGAACACAGCGAATTATATTTGAAGTCATTAGGTGTTCAACATAATACACTTCTATCAAGACTGGAAATAAAGGATTCTGAATGCAAATTAGCTTTGAAGCGTATAAGTGATAGACAATTTCGATTGTGGATTATAGGATTAACCATCCTATTTAGTACAGTCACCATCTTGGCATCTACTTCCACGATGGGACTATTTTTTATTTTTGAATCGTTTTCTGTTTTTACATCTAATGATACAATAGATTCGACCACTCTCATCCGTAATGGTGTCATTCTTGCTATTTTTATCTCTGCCGTGATTACATCTGTTTTATTATTGTCATTTTCTGTAATTATTACACCTTCAAAACAGTTTGAATTAGAAAAAAAAATTGTTCATTCCAAAGAAGACATGCTTGATATGTGGTCCTTCATCAATGAAAATTGCACTCCTGCCCCACTAGCCGGTAATGATGTATATCCAATATTGCGTGAATTTCAGAATGTGTTATACTATTCACATCTTTTCTCCATATCCTGTTTTTCTGAGAAAATATATGATCAATTTCGTTATAGACTTTATGTAAAAACTAAGAAAAGCGCCAAAAATGATATTCAGAAGGAGAAGAGAAAAGCTCAAAAAGAATTCGTGAAATATGGAAAATTTCTCTACGAGGATAAACACCCGATATTATACATTCGTCTGGATGCTCTTCTGATACCGGTTATTGATGCCATAAAAATATCAATAAATGATTACCCAGATGTTAATGATAGGAACATAGTTGCCAACACTGTTAAGAAATTAGAGAGTTTCCAAGAATAAGCTGATAAATAATTACTGTTTAAATTACTGATTCCCTCTACATAACCACCTCATCAAATCCAAATATGTGACTTGTGTGAGGAAAGATCATGGGTTTGAAAAATACCTAATATGAGGAATCACTTATGTTAAAAAGATTGAATTCATACCAGTGCCAATAACACATACTACACCAAGTTCATATCTCTGTTATCTGAGGATATAACCCGTAAAAAAAATCAAACACGCTGTACATAACTTTGATGATAAAATCGTTAATCAAAAATGTTCTAATTATGAAAGGACTGTTTCATTGATCGTTGTGGCAGTGGCAAATCCTCATCTAAGAAACAAAATGATACTCTGTAATATTCAATGGTACCGGTGTCCTAATTGTGAATATTCATCCTCTTCAATAAACTATATTTTATCCGTCGCTAAAAGAAGATCGTGATTTCAGGCCTCCTTAACTTTACAGAACCGAAGAATGAAAGTTTTATTAATTGCAGACCCGTATTATAATCATGGAGAAACTGATTAGCAAAGACATCCAAGGACAAACCTTATACAAAAATACGTTTGCTCCAAATGTGAAAAATGAATGGATTAGCCTGAGGATTCTTCTGGGAGGACTTCCACGCGGAGCATTTCATCTGGATAACATTCCTGCAGGACTCTTGGCAGAATACATGAAATGGCATAAGAAACGTCAGGAAGAACTGCACGCAGAAAAACAGGTCAC